>NZ_NMPS01000003.1:0-30899 GCF_002261125.1 Siphonobacter sp. BAB-5385
AGGCCCTCCGGTTTAAACCGGAGGGCCTTTTTCGCAGTGATTTACAGCAAAATTAAGCCGTTGGTTTAGCGAATTTCGCACCAAAAATAAAGATTACCGCGTAACAGATGATGGGCAGATAATACGCCGAAGCTACGTCCGTGTTAGCAATCGTTCCCATGATGTAGGGAAAGAAAGCTCCACCAACCACACCCATCGAAATGAATGAAGACCCCTGTTGCGTATGGCGACCCAGATCCTTCAATCCAAGACTGAAGATCGTGGGGAACATGATACTAAAGAAGAAGTTCAGCATCAGCAACGCGATAAACGACGGCCAGCCAAAGCTTTGAGCCACGATCAGACACATTAGAATATTACCCAGGGCAAAGGCAGCCAGCAGTTTATTCGGAGCAATGTATTTCATCAGGAAGGTTCCTACAAAACGACCTACGGTCATCATCACCATACTAAAGGCGAAGTAGTAACCAGCCGTTTCATCAGAGAAGCCCATTTTCTCGTGACCGTAATTGATAAAGTACGCCCAGGTACCGCCCTGAGCCGCGGCGTTGAAAAACTGAGCAATGGCCGCCCACACAAAATGGCGGTGTTGAAAAAGCTTTTTCTCACTTTTAAAGGCTTCGGGATGGGCTGCGTACGCCTCGGGCGATACGGCGTGAGCATCCTGAAAGGAAGGCACCTTCACGAAAGAAAACAGGACGGCAATCCCGGCAATGATAAAACCGATAATCAGGTACAGGGACTTTACTGATTCCAGATCGTGGCTTTCACTGCCTTCCCGTAACAGCAGATACGTACCAACGAGGGGTCCAATGATGGTACCGAGGCCGTTGAACGACTGGGCGAAGTTGATTCGCTGGTCACTCGTACGTTCGTCGCCCAGACCCGCTACGAAAGGGTGAGCAACGGTTTCAAGCGTTGCCAGTCCGCAGGCCAGAATGAACAGGGCAATCCGGAAGAATCCAAATGATTCCGAACTCGCCGCCGGAATGAACAAAAAGGCCCCGCACGAGTACAGAATCAAACCCAGCAGGACACCGTTTTTGTAACCGAATTTTTCATGAAAAAGCCGGCGGGCAAACTCATAATGGCATACGCTCCGAAAATGGAAAACTGAACCAGTCCGGAATCGGCCTTGGATACGTGCAGAACGTTCTGAAAGTGTTTATTGAGCACATCGCCCATGGAGATTGCAAAGCCCCAGAGCATAAATAAAGACGTAACAAAAACGAGTGTGACGAGGTATTTCTTCTCGGTAAACTTTGCTTTTTGTTCCGATGCGGCTAGTGTAGAATGAGCCATGAAGAGCGGTTTTAGAATGCTTTGACTGACAAAAATAGACCTCCTGACTTATAAACTAGCCTTTGTCCCTTAATTATTCGTATTTTTAGATTAGTACAGGATTATCCAAAGAATAAAAGAGCTAGAGAGAAAAGCTTAGCGAGGATTTACATAATTCTGGAGATTGTTTACAAAACGATTGAAAAATCAGCGAGATACGGAAATACAATTTACCTTTGTACCTAAATCATCTACGGCATGAAACCGTCGTTACTTTTCCGCTTGTTTAACGTCTTTATGGTGCTGATCGTCCTGATCAGTTCTACTGGTTTCGGCCTGGTGGAGCACACGTGCCATATCCGGAACAAGAAGAAAGTATCGCTGGTGTCGATGGATAAGAAGAGCTGCCCTGCCTGTACAAAGAATGGCAGTTCAACGCCAACGCACCAGACCTTCAAAAAGCAAAAATGCTGTGAGGAAGAAGTACGGTACGAACACGTTCCGTATACCTCGTCGCTAACCAAGCTGGCGGCCAAATTCGTGAAAATGGTCGTAGAGTTTACGGCTCATTTTGCGTTTACCTTCTTTCAGTTACTGACCGAAGCCATTCAGTCGCTACTCTACGGTACGGCTTCGGCTCGGGCGGCGGTCCCGCTAGCGGGGCGTACCCTGCTTTCCTTTGTCCAATCTTTCCTAATTTGAGTACGGCTGGTTGATCGTAACCTTCGGAGCCTGGCTTCGAAGACGAATCCTTTTTGTTCAACAAAGCCATCATTTTATGTTTTTTCAGCGAATACGATTCACTGGAGTATTGCTCCTGTGGAGTGTTTCGGCTGCTTTTGCTCAAACGTTAACGGGGAAAGTAGCTGAAGCCGACGGCAAAAACGAGCCGCTGGTTGGAGCAAACGTCTACTGGCTCGGTACGTCCATTCATACGCAAACCGATCCGGAGGGAGCCTTTTCCATTCTCAAAACTGTCGATCAACGCCGACTGGTAGTCTCGCTGGTGGGTTACCAAAGCGATACTTTAATGATTGATTCGCTGACTTCGGTAACGATTTATCTGAAATCGACGAATCAGTTGCAGGAAGTTACCGTCACGAGTTCGGCCACCAGTATCGACCGCCTTAATCCCATTCAAACGGAAATTATTACCAGCAAGGCCCTGGCGAAAGCCGCCTGTTGTAACCTCTCGGAAAGCTTTGAAACCAATGCTTCCGTATCAGTCAATTACGGAGACGCTGTAACCGGAGCCAAGCAGATTCAGTTGCTCGGACTGGCCGGAAATTACGTCCAGATCAACACCGAAAATATTCCCAACATCCGGGGCCTGAATACTACGTTCGGTTTGAATTATACGCCAGGCACCTGGATCAGCTCCATCGATGTATCCAAGGGCGTGGGTAGCGTCGTGAACGGTTATGAAGCCATGACCGGAGCCATTAATATCGAGCTGGCCAAACCCGACGGTCCCGATAAACTTTTTTTGAACGGCTACGTCAACAGCTTTGGTCGGGGTGAGCTGAATCTGAATCTGGCTCGCAAACTCAACGAAAAATGGTCGGTGGGTTTACTGAGTCACGGAAGCACGCTGCAAAACCGCATTGACAAAAACGGCGACGGCTTTCTGGATGTGCCGCTGTACTCGCAGGCCAATGTGATCAATCGCTGGAAGTATCAGTCCGACCGCTGGATGACGCAATTTGGCGTGAAGGCTTTGTACGAAGATCGGACGGGTGGACAGACACAAGCCGGAAAAGATCGTCCCGGCGTGTACGAGTTCGGCAACCGGACCCATCGCGTGGAAGTGTTCAGCAAGACTGCCCAATTGTTTCCTTCCAAACCTTACAAAGGGGTGGCGTTAATTCTGAATGGCGTCTACCACGATGCGTCGGCCCGGTTTGGATTGCGAAATTATTCGGGTATCCAGCAGACTTTGTACGGAAACCTGATTTATCAGAATATCATCGGCGATACGCGGCATACATACAAGGCCGGAGCCAGTTTCATGCTGGATGATTACAACGAGCGTTTCCAGGATTCAACGTTTACGCGGAAAGAACTCGTACCGGGCCTATACGGCGAGTATACCTACACCATTCCCGAGAAACTAACGCTGGTAGCGGGTGGCCGGGTGGACTTTCACAAT
Source organism: Siphonobacter sp. BAB-5385 (assembly GCF_002261125.1). NCBI lineage: Bacteria > Pseudomonadati > Bacteroidota > Cytophagia > Cytophagales > Cytophagaceae > Siphonobacter > Siphonobacter sp. BAB-5385. The sequence continues at coordinate 3,431 of NZ_NMPS01000003.1, forward strand.
CTGTACGGAACCCGGTTTACGCCGCGAGTACACCTGTTGTACCACCTGCCCGCTGAATTTGATCTACGACTGAGTGCCGGAAAAGGCTGGCGGGTAGCGAATGCCGTAGCCGAAAACTACGGGATGCTCGTCAACTCCCGCACGTGGTCGGTACTGGATCGGCGGCTGAACCCGGAAGAAAGCTGGAACTACGGAGCGGGTCTGACGAAAGCCTTGCAATGGTTTGGCCGCAAGGGAAATTTCACGCTGGATTTTTATCGAACGGACTTCCAGAACCAGCTCATCATCGATATGGAAACGGCGGATCGCATTTCGGTGTACAACCTGCGGGGAGTGAGTTTCGCTAATAGTTTTCAAGTAGAATGGAACATCGAGCCGCTGCCGCGTACGGAGGTTAAATTGGCGTATCGCTGGTTCGACGTTCAGCAAAGCGTACAAACGCCCGGCGGCGAAACGGTACTCTTACCCAAGATGTTCGTCAACCGGGATCGGGTGTTGTTCAACGTGGGTTGGGCGAGTGACAAATACGAAAAATGGAAAGTAGACTTTACCTGGCAGTGGAACGGTCGGCGACGGATTCCGAATACCGATCATAGTCACGACGGTACTCTGACCTCCGTATATGCTCCGGCTTTTTCCAATTTCAACGCTCAGGTAACCAAGAATTTCCGAACCTGGGCCTTGTACGTAGGCGGTGAAAACCTGGCTAATTTCACTCAGAAAAATCCAATCATCGGAGCAAACGATCCGTTCGGAAAAAACTTCGACGCCTCCATGGTCTGGGGCCCTGTCATCGGAAGAATGATCTACGTGGGATTTCGGTATAAAATTGGGGAGTAAAGTAGTTTTCAATTGACGGTTTTCAGTTTTCAATGAACTACGACTCACATAAAGTTTTGAGAGCTGCCGTTTTGAAAGGGTATGGTTTTGACAGCCATTTTAATTGAAAACCGTCAACCGCAAACCGACAACTGAAACAATGAAATTATACATCAAAAACATGGTTTGTGATCGCTGCAAGATGGTGGTTCGGCAAACTTTGAAAGACTTGGGCATGACGCCAGAACGCGTCGAACTGGGTGAAGTGGAAGTAAACGGTGACGTGCCGGACTGGTCCCGCCTGCAACAGCGACTGGAGCAACTAGGCTTTGAAGTCCTGGAAGATAAACGCAAGCAACTCGTCACCCAGATCAAACGGCTGGTGCTGGCGTATATCAATCAGCCCGCCCGGCAGAACCTGTCGGACTATCTGGCTGAGCAGCTTAACCGCGAATACAGTGCGTTGAGCAAGCTGTTTTCGGAAGGTGAACAGCAAACCATCGAGCAGTACGTGATTCGACTGAAAATCGAGAAGGCGAAGGAATTACTCAGCTATCGGGAACGCAACCTCAGTGAAATTGCCGATGAATTAGGATACAGCAGCGTTGCTCATTTGTCGAATCAGTTCAAAAAAGTGACGGGAGTAACGCCCAGCCAATTTCGACTCACCGAGGCCGTAAACCGGCAGTCACTCGATCAGATCTGACGAAATCGTACAAAAGCCATCCAAAATCCTGTAAAAAGGGTGATACGGTGCGTAAGTACTTTTGTTGAATCCGGAAAACGAACCCAGTTTTTTCCTACAAAGCCATGAAAAGTTACCTCATTATTGGATTGCTGCTAACGTCAAGCTCCGTATGGGCTCAGCACGAGCAGCATCACATGCACGCCGACAGTATCAAAAAGCCGATGGTTCACCACGATTCCACGGCTCATGGACGTATGCACGAGCATACCATGACGCATTTGTACTCGCTGAGCCTGCCCATGAACCGGAATGGTTCGGGTACGGGCTGGCAACCCGATGCGACACCTTTGTACGCCTGGATGGCCCATCGGTCGAAGTGGATGTACATGGTTCACGGAAGCGTTTTTCTGCGGTATACGGCTCAGAATTTCACGAATTCCGGTAAGCGGGGGCAGGATAACCGAATCTCGGCACCGAACTGGGTGATGGGGATGGCTCAGCGGCAGGTGGGCAAAAATGGACTTTTCGCGGCAACGCTGATGGTTTCGCTCGATCCTTTGACGGAAGGCGGGAATGGGTATCCGCTCTTATTTCAAACGGGCGAAAGTTGGAATAATCGCCCCTTGATTGATCGGCAACACCCGCACGATCTGATTTCTGGATTGACCGTAGGCTATACCCAACGATTGAGTAAACAGGTGGATGTCTCGGCCTACGTCGGCTATCCGGGCGAACCAGCGTTGGGGCCCGTTGCCTTCATGCACCGTTTCTCGGCCTGGAATAATCCGGACGCTACTCTGAGTCACCACTGGCAGGATGCGACGCATATTACGTACGGCGTAGCAACGCTGGGCGTACGGGTAGGGCAGGTGAAACTGGAAGGGTCGAGCTTTACGGGACGCGAACCCGGCGAAAATCGGTACAATTTCGATCGTCCCCGCTTTGATTCATACAGCTACCGGGTTTCCTGGAATCCTTCCATGCACTGGTCCTTACAGGCTTCGCGAGCCTACATTCATTCCCCCGAATCACTCCATCCCAGCGAAAACGTGAATCGAACGACTGCATCCGTACAGCACCTGAAAACCTTGGGCAAAACGAGCTGGCTAGGTACCACGGCTTCCTGGGGTTACAACGACGCGGGCGACCATCATCAGGAACACTCGGTCTTACTGGAATCCAACTGGCAACACGCCACCTGGGCCTTGTACGGTCGCTACGAATGGGTACAGAAATCGGCTGAAGAGTTAGTGATACCGGGCAATGCCCTTTACAATGTTCATGCCCTGAGTTTGGGGTACAATCATCAGGTGGCTCAGGTTGGTAAGTTGTGGCTGGTCGCTGGGGTGCAGGGCACGGTTTTCTTGAAAGATCAGGCGTTAAATAACCTCTACGGAAGTACGCCCGTATCGGGTCAGGTGTATGTGCGACTCACGCCAACCCGCCTGAAGATATAAAAAGGATCAAACTTCCTTCAACGCTTACATTTCAAACCGTATACCAACCAAACCTTGATTGCTTATGAATAAGGAAGCTTGTATCGAGGCCTGTCTGGCCTGCGTAAAAACCTGCGAAGCCTGCGTGACGAATTGCGTCACGAAGATGGATCATCACATGGACCGTACCCAGTGCATTCAGTTATGCCGGGACTGTGCCGAAATTTGTACGACCTGTGCCCGGTTGTGTGCCCGGGATTCTCAGTTTGCCATGGATCTGTGTAAACTCTGTGCGGAAGTATGTAAAGCCTGTGCGGCCGAATGCGAAAAACACGCCCAGCACGGCGACGAAGTCTGTGCCCGCTGTGCCGAAGCCTGCCGCCACTGTGCGGAAGTATGCGAAAGCATGGTTGCCGCTTAATAGTGTATCCCGACTGGCTTCAAACCAGTCGGGATGCCGTCATTTTTACGAATGAAATAACAAAAGGAAAAATGACGGAATGATTTGAAAACCCTCTTTGTTTATCACTTAATCAACACAACGCTTATGTTAAAATCACTCGTATTCACCTGCTGCCTCTTGCTGAGCGGACTGGTTTGGGCGAAGGACGAACCCAAAACCGTAAAGATCAAAACCTCGGCCATTTGTGGCATGTGTAAAGCCCGGATTGAAAAGAATCTGGCCTTTTCGAAAGGAGTTAAAGAATCCAATTTGGATTTAAAAGATAAAGTCGTAACGGTAACGTACGACCCCAAGAAGACGAACGAAGAGCAGATTAAGGAAACGATCACGAAAACGGGTTACGACGCCGACACCGTACCCGCCGACGCGAAAGGTTACGAAAAACTGCCCGCCTGCTGCAAAAAAGACAGCAAAATGAGTCACCACGAGTAGTTTAGTTTACCGTTTTCGGTTTACTAATTTCAGTGGATTGGCGTTAAGAAGGAAACCCCAGCGTTATTGAGGAATTTTGTTCCGAATGACGCCGGGGTTTCGTGTTTGTAGTCTTGAAGGAAATAATTTTGCGGCATGTCGCGTCGGAGACGCTTAACCATTGCTGCACCGATCAGTCCATGACGGTTTTAAATCGGTGCAAGCGTACCTTTGTGAAACGTAGTACCTTCGTACCGTTGGGACAAAAACGGAAAACAGCAAACGAATTACTCCACCAGATGCCCCGAGAACTGAGCGGAGTTATCCAGAATTTTCCCGCCCCGACGAAAACCTAACCCGCAGCCTTCTCCCGCGAAGAAAACCCCCGCCTGATAGCGATTACCCTGTGGATCCACCGGAAATTCCACGTATTCCTGATAGATGGAATCCTGTTCTCCGTATTCACCCTCGGCCTGGTCGGTAGCTTTCCCCTGCGGATCGAGCATTTCTACATTGGCCCCTTCCCGGCCAAAGAGTACTTTCCGAACCGAAGCCTTGCCCGCTAAGGGTTGGGCCTGCGTTTGCAGCAGGAGCGGATGATTGGGGTTCAATTCCCAGAGAACTTTCAAAATAGCCTTGGACTGGAATAGCAGAGTATATGCGGGGTTGATAATTACCGTTTTCCGGTTTTTAACCACCTGCGTCAGAATATCCGCCAGATCCGGTTCTTCCCAGGCAATGTACTCCCAGGGAACGAGCTTGAACCAGAAATCAAAGCGTTCAAATGTGCCATTTTGCGGATTTTGGCGAAAGAGGCCTTCACTTGGCGAAAATTCCACTTCATCCACGTAGGCATACTCTACATCAAAACCGGCCTCTTTGGCCGCTTCGCCAATCACCTGTACGTTGGCGTCGTCTTCGGGTGTATCCCGCATGGCCGACACCAGTAGGGTAGGTGTCAGGTCAGAGTTGAGATTCCGTAGAATTTCAAAGTTCTCCACCAGCGATTCGTACAAGGTATTAAACTGAGCGGCTTCGTCGAGGCCGTTGGCCTTCAGGTGGGCCCACTGCACAATGCCCGTCTCGGGGATGCAGGTAGCCGTATCGGCATTGAATTCAATCAGTTTAATGGGCTTACTGTCAATGCCTCCCGCCAGATCGAAGCGACCGTACAGGTGTAAATGGCGGTCGTCGTTCCAGGAGAGTTTGATCAGTTCAATCAGGTTTTTGGGAATGCCCAGTTCCGCAAAACGTTCCTGATCAATCACGGCTTGTCCGGCTTCTACGAATAGTTCGTACAAATCATTGGCCGCGTCATAATACGCCTGAGCCTCGGTCTGGTTAATACTTACCAACTCATGAGTCAGGTAAGGAAGTGTATCGGAACCCAGCATCCAGTCCCAGCCAATTTGACGAAGCTGGGCTTCTGGAGCCGTAGGTAAGGTTTTAATTTTCATTCGATTGAGGGGATATTCTTCAACAAGTATTCAATAGATACGTACGCTTAGCCACCATAACTACGGCTGCGGCTACCGCCAAAGAATCCGCTACGGCCACCCGATGGACGTGACGTACGGACCGTTTGGGTTCGGCGGGAGCTTTGTACTTCCTGACGCACGTTGTTTGAACGGCTGAAGACCGCCGGATTCGTGTAAAACCGGGAACGTTGCTGATCGCCGTACTGCGTCTGGTATTGCTGATACCGTCGGTTATTGAGCGAATTGGCCAGGAAATAGCCCATACCCCCCCAAAGCAGAGCACTACCCAAACCACTATGTCCGGCGTGATACTGCTGATTGTTAATGACTTCCTTGTCAATGAGTGCTTTGGCAGCCTGAGCCGTCAGCGTATCCCGGTGCCCGTCGTAGTACCGAACAATGGCCTGAGCACTATCGGCAGCTACGGATACTTCATCTGTAATTTTAAATTCGCCCGGACTGGTTTCGGTGATGTAGGTACGTACGCCCTTACCGAAGGTGGTTTCCTCGCGGGTTTCGTACTGCCGTTCCTCTGAATTATTTCCGCAGCTTTGTAAAGTGATCGCTCCGGTGAGCAGAGCGAGCGTGAGGGTACCGCCAATGGTGATGTCTTTCGCTTTACGAACAAAGGTTCCTTTTTTGGTGGGTGTCATAGATGTAATGTTAAGTACGAATTTAACGCTAGCGTAGCAGGTTAAGATGTTCCGAAATGTTCTACAAAAATGGTACGAGCCCCGGATGGAACGAAACCGGATGGGATCAGCGGTAAATTCCCGGATCACTCATCCGGAGATTTTGGGATGAATTTCAGCAGAGCCGGGTACATGTGAGCGGGAACCCGTTTCTTTGTACCGTATGAGGGCTTTGCTTGATGCTATACTAAAACACCTTTTGTCGCTTCAATCCCAAGGCGACGCGTATTACCCCGCCGGACTTTTTCCGAGTCAGCGACTCAAAACAGAACTCGGATACCGCCGGGAAGATTCCAATATCTTCTTTACGGCTATTACGGTTTTTACACTTCAGGAAATCCGTACCCGGCTTTCACCCGAAAGTCAGCAATGCGTCGATACCATAACGACCCAGGCCGCTGCTACGTACCCGCTCTACCAAAACAAAGATGGGCTGGCGACGTATAATTTCTACCAAACCCAACCGTCCCGCCACTTCCCAAACGGTAGACTTATGCACCGGACGCGGCACTTTAAGTTGCCCGACGATGTAGATGATACGGTCATGATTTACCTGATTACGCCCCGAACGCCGGAAGAAAACCAATGGCTGAAGGCCAAGTTACGGGCTCATGCCAATACGGTCAAGGGTTGGGTCGAAACGGGACCGCAGGCCTTTCGGAAGAAAAAAATCTACTCGACCTGGTTTGGCGAAAACATGCCGATTGACTTCGATACCAGCACGCTTTCGAACGTAATGCTCTGGGTCTTTCGCCAACACTTATCACTCGATGCGTTTGATGAGGATGTACTGGCGTTTATTGACTACAGCATCCGCTCGGGGGAGTACCTGAAAAATCCGCTGGAACTGTCGGCCTACTATGCCACTACGCCGCTGATTATGTATCACGTAGGCCGACTGCTGGCAGAGGTGCCCGTACTGCCAGATTGCCGGGAACGCCTGATTCAGGATATGAAAGCGTATCAATGCCGTACGTTCATGGATCAGATCATGCTGGCGACGACATTGCTGCGACTGGGCGAAACGGTACCGGCACTTATTCCCGCCGATTGGTCCCTGAAAACGCTGATTCAGAAAAGCCGGAACCATTATTTTTCCATTGCCCCGCTACTGAATTATTATCCTCAAACCCGCTGGCTGGCCTCCTGGAAACTGAGCCATATCAACTGGGAGTGTCCGGCTCATTCGCTGGCGTTGGTGGCTGAATATCTGGCATTACAAGGAGGTTTTTAGCGATGAAGGCACTACGGGCACGAAGGTTCACCAAGAAATTAAGGTAAAAGACAGCTTGCTAAAACGTAGTAAACTAGAATCATTCGTAGTGAAACTTCGTGCCTTTGTGGCCATTCACTAACCCAGAAACTGCCGTACGTAATTCCGGGAAGTTAGAATAGCCGTTTGTACATCTTTCAAACTGCCTTCGTACGCTTTATCCTCTACCTCAATTACTACCGGACCACGATACCGAACGTCGGTCAGGGCTGCGAAAAAGCCCCGCCAGTTTACGTCGCCCAGGCCGGGTAATTTTGGTGAGTGGTACTCGGACGGATTCGCCATGATACCCACCCGATTGAGCTTTTCACGATATACTTTCACATCCTTGAGGTGAATGTGATGCAGGCGGTCTTTGTAATCGTAAATGGGACGAATCTCGTCCATCATCTGCCAGATCAAATGGCTTGGATCGTAGTTCAGTCCCAGAATAGGGGATGGAATAATCTCAAACATCCGATCCCAGATGGCTGGTGTCGTCGCCAGGTTTTTGCCGCCGGGCCACTCGTCGTCGGTATACCACATCGGACAGTTTTCGATACCAATCTTGACGTTGTGTTCTTCGGCCACTTTCACAATCGCGGGCCAGTGTTCGGCAAAGAGCTTCAGGTTTTCCGTGATCGTCAGCTTCGGATTCCGTCCGATGAACGTATTTACCACGGGAATACGCAACTGAGCCGCCGCCCGAATGATTTTCTTGATATGTTCCCGGTAGAACTCCGCTTTTTCCGGATCGGGATCGAGCGGGTTGGGGTAGTAGCCCAGACCGGAGATTGAAACGCCGTATTCTTTGGTACGGTTGCGGATCGTAGCGATGGTTTGGTCGTTCAGATCGTCTACATCAATGTGGGTGACGCCCGCGTATCGGCGGGCTTCGGAATTTTCCTTTGGCCAGCACATGATTTCCACACATTTGAATTCGTGCTGGGAAGCAAATTTTAAGACGTTTTCGAGGTTATAATCCGGCAAAATAGCCGATACAAAGCCGAGGTCGAGCATTCGTTAGTTGTTGGTTTATCGTTGTAAGTTGATGGACTGAGTGAGCAATAAAAAGAGTAGTCGAGATTTACACTTACTCATTCATTCCATCATTCCTTCATTCAAAATTGAACTCGTTGAGCTGGTACCGATGCGTTGCACGCCCATGGCCTGTAAATGGCGTACCTGCTCCAGCGTGCGGATACCCCCCGAAGCTTTAACGGCGACGTTCGGGCCGATGTGATCAAGCATAAGTTGTAAGTCTGCCAGCGTGGCTCCCTGTGACTGGAACGAACCATCGGGTTGTTTGACGTATCCGAAACCGGTAGAAGTTTTAACAAAGGCTACGCCGATTTCCGTACAGATTTCGCAGAGTTTGATTTTATAGGCATCGGCTGGAAGAAAATCATTTTCAAAAATGACCTTTAAAAGGGCTTCCTGTTGCTGACAGGCCTCCTGAACGGCCTGAATTTCCTGCCGAACGTAGGTCCAGTCTTCACTCAGTACTTTCCCGATATTGACCACCATGTCAATTTCCGTAGCTCCGTCCCGACAAGCCTGGATGGTTTCGGCTACTTTTACCGCCATGGTATTACTGCCGTGCGGAAAACCAATTACCGTACAGACGCCTACACGGCTACCCGCTAACCATTGGGCTGCCTTGGAAACGGCATAAGGCTTAATGCAAACCGTGGCCACATCGTATTGAATCGCTAGCCGACAACCGGCTTCCAGTTCGGCATCCGTCAGAGTAGGGTGGAGTAGGGCGTGATCAATCAGCTTGGAAAGGACGGACATGAATCGTTGGTAGTTAATGGTTAATCGTTGTTGGTTGGTGAGGCGAGCTCCTCAGTCCTGACTCAATCTTCAAATCTAAGGAAGGTTACCAATCCTCTACGAAGAAAGTCCGTAGGACTGACCCATATACCAGCCTCGGATTTCAATCCGAGGCTAGGAGAAGCAATGATAGAATAAGTGTTGAAATACGGATCCGAGCCATAAAAGAGTCCATTATCTGCGGAATCAATGACGTCTCCTCTCCATTCGCTCATTCTGTCATTCACTTATGACTTCAAGCATTTACCGCCATTCGCTCCGCACTAATTTTCTCGATAATCTTCTCGGCGTGGATGCGGGAATTTTCGATAAACCAGACGTGCGTGTCCATGCCACCGCAAACAACGCCCGCCAGATAAACGCCGGGTTTGTTGCTTTCCTGGTTTTCGGGGTCGTAGGAGGGATATCGCTTTTCGTCGTTGGAAAGTACGATGCCGGAGCCCGTCAGAAAATCGAAATTAGGCTGGTAACCCGTTGCCGCTACCACAAAATCATTAGGAATGGTAACCAGACCATCGGGCGTTTGAATATCCACTTCCGTTTCCCGAATCTCCGTCAGGTTGGAATGGAAATAGGCTTTAATGGACCCCTCAGCAATCCGGTTTTCAATATCAGGTTTCACCCAGTATTTCACCCGACGTCCAATTTCACCCGCCCGAATCACCATGGTCACATTCGCTCCTTTGCGATACGTTTCCAGAGCGGCATCCACGGACGAATTATTGGCTCCAACGACCAGCACGTTCATGCCCGCGTAGAAGTGCGGTTCCTGATAATAGTGCGTTACTTTCGGTAAATCTTCGCCCGGAATGTACATGAGGTTGGGCGTATCGTAAAAGCCAATGGCAATCACCACGTTAGCCGTCAGGTAAGAAGCCTTGCTGGTTCGCACCAGATACTGACGATGTTCAATCGCGTCGATACTTTGCGTATGATCCTCAATGGCTTCGACTTTTTCAAAAAGCCGGATATTGAGTCGGTACGACATCGCCACGCGGCGGTAATACTCCAAAGCCTCCGAACGCGTCGGTTTGGCATTGTTGGATACAAAAGGAACGCCCCCAATTTCCAGCCGGTCGCTGGTGGAGAAAAACGTCATGTTGGCTGGGTAATTATAAATGGAATTGACCAGACAGCCTTTTTCCAGAATCACGTACCGCAGGCCCTTGTTCTGGCTTCCAGTCCGCAAGCCAGTCCAATCGGACCGCCGCCAATGATGACTACGTCGTATAGTTGATGATCTGCCATGTTCAAAAATCAGAAGAAAGGTTCTGATAAAATCAACAAACCCTTCTACGAAAGGTTCAGTTTGCCGGTTCATCCAGGGCCTTGATTTCCCATTCAATATTCATGCGGGCCTGCTGTTCGTACTGGTGCTGAAAAGGTTCCGTTTTAAAAATGGAAGGCATGGCCAGAAAGACGCCCAGAATGCGTTTCCGACCTTCGCGGTACATCAGCTCCGGAACTTCGTGAAACTCTTGTCGAATCTGTTGTGCATACAGGCGATAACGATCAGGCTCACTACCCAGAATGGACAAATCAAAATCCAGCAGATAGTCCAGATCCTGATCTTCAGTGTGGTTGGCGTGCGTTTTCGTGGAAAGAATGTACTCGTATACTTTGCGGATGGATTCCGTGGGGAGGTCCGTTTTGGACAGCCATTCCTGAGCCCGTTCGGCACTTTGCAGTTCGTTGTTAGTATACAGCGGCTGATAGATCACATCGTGGAAATAGATCGTGAGCAATACCGCCTCGGGATCGTGCAGCTGAGGCTGATGGGTCCGGAATAAGGCCATCATCTGATGGATGTGTTCCCAGTTGTGATAGGTACGGGTTTGGGTATCTCCGTAGTGTTTGTCCAGAAAAGCTCCCAGCTTTTCAGCGTACGACGCATCCGATACGGATTGTATGAGCGATTGCAGTTCCTCCATGTACCAAACCTATGAAAAGTAGGTGAGAACAAAATGATCGGAGGGTATAAAAAGAAACGGCTCGCGGGTAGGCGAGCCGTTTGAGAAATAGTGAAAGCTTAAATTACTTAGCTTTCATCACTAGAATAACGTCCATCTGTTTGTTGGTAACTTTAGTGATGTCAACCTTTTTTTCTGCTAATACTGTAAAGCCCAACAAGTAAGCGACAAAATCTTCATTCTCAAGATTCATATATTCTACTGGATTTTTGGAAATATCCAATTTTTCACCTACCATTAGTTTTAAACTTTTTCCATCAAGGCTGGTTATGTTAACGCTTTCTTCGTGGCCATCGATACTAAGTTTTAAAACATTGTCTGTAAGACTCCATTTACCAGATAATTCTTCGCCATCTTCCATACCGGCATATTCGCCGTTATCTTTAAACAGCATAGTAATTGTAGAAATTTCAGAATCACCTTCCAATGAATGCGTTTTGTTATCTACTTTGACATCAACGCCATTGCCTACCCAAGTTTTGTTAACTAAATCAGACCTTTTAATAGGATTTGAAGCATCGTCTTCATCTTTTGAACAACTAACAAATGCAAACGTTGAAATACATAAAATCGCAACAGCAGAACGTAAAAAGGACATGTTAGGAGGGGTTTATAGTGATTAAAGTTGCAATATGCAATTTGCTTTGAAACGTTCGCAAGTTTATTTTAAAATTCACAATACATTAAAAAATTAAAACATCCATGAATTAGAGAATTGTGTAAGAACAAGTATAAAAAAAGCCGATTTTCTTTTTACAGAAAACCGGCTTTTAAATAAAGTAATTAAGCTTACTGAACAATCAAACCTGAGCGACGTAACATCGCATCCGGTTGCGGTTCGCGGCCCCGGAATTTTTTGTATAGTTCCATGGGTTTTTCCGTACCACCTTTCGACAGAATGTTGTCACGGAATGAATTGGCTACCTGCTTATTGAAGATGCCTTTTTGCTTGAACAAATCAAACGCATCGGCGTCAAGTACTTCACTCCACATGTACGAGTAATAACCCGCCGAGTAACCACCCGCGAAAATGTGAGCAAAAGCCGGGCTCATCGCCGTACCTTCCACAATCGGATACACTTCCGTTTGGGCCGCTACTTTGGCTTCCACCTGAGCTACGCTTTCACCCGTGGGAGCCTGTCCGTGCCAGGCCATATCCGTCAGACCCAGGTTAATCTGACGAGCCGTACCTACGCCCGCCATGAAGTTGGATGAAGCTTTCAGTTTTTCGATGTATTCCTGCGGAATGACTTCGCCCGTCTGATAATGTTTGGCAAACAGCTTGAGTACTTCGGGTTCCAGACAGAAGTTTTCCATGAATTGACTAGGTAACTCCACGAAATCCCAGGATACGCTCGTACCGCTCAAGGCGTCATACTTTACGTGTGAACTCATGGCGTGAAGGGCGTGACCGAACTCGTGGAAGAGGGTTTCTACTTCCCGGAAGGTCAGCAGCGAAGGCATCGTTTCGGTTGGACGGGTGAAGTTACAAACGTTCAGTACGTGCGGACGGATGTCTTTGCCGTTCTCGAAATGCTGGGAACGCGTACCGGAGTTCCAGGCACCGGCCCGTTTGCCGGGGCGGGGGAAGTAATCCCCGTACCAGATCGCCAGCAGTTTACCCTTATCGTCCAGAATTTCGTAGGTCTTTACCTCTTCATTCCAGGTTGGAATATCCTTGCGTTCCTTAAACGTCAGACCGTACAGTTTGTTGGTCAGCTTAAAGAGACCATCCAGTACGTTTTCGAGTTTGAAATAAGGTTTCAGTAACTCGTCGTTGATGGCGTATTTCTCCTTCTTGAGCTTTTCGGCGTAGTAGCCCGCATCCCAGCGTTGCATCACGGGTTCGGTATAGCCCTGTGATTTGGCGAAGTCCGTCAGTTCCTTGATTTCACGCTCGGCGGCGGGTTTGGCGTAGCTCAACAGGTTTTTCTCGAATTCGAGTACCTTCGTCGGATTCTCCGCCATGCGTTCTTCGAGTACGTAGTCCGCCCAGGTTTTGTAGCCGAGTAATTTGGCTTTTTCGTACCGCAGCTTCACGATTTTCTGGATGATTTCCTGATTATCGTTTTTATCACCCTTGAAGCCGCGTTTGTTGTACGCCAGCCAGAGTTCCTTCCGCAGTTCCCGATTATCGGCGTACTGCATGAAGGGACCGTAACTCGGAGCCTGGAGCGTGAATACCCAGCCTTCCTTATTCATTTTCCTGGCCGTGGCTTTCGCGGCTTCCTTAACGAAATCAGGAAGTCCCGACAGTTGTTTTTCGTCGGTTACTACCAGGCTGTACTCATTCGTTTCGGCCAGATTGTGTTCGTTGAATTCAATCGACAGTTGCGACAAATCCTTGTTGATGGCCCGGAGTTTGTTCTTGTCGGCTTCCGACAGATTGGCTCCGTTGCGGGCAAAACCTTTGTAGGTTTTTTCCAGCAACATCTGATCTTCTTTGTTGAGTTTCAGCTTGTCGCGTTCATCCCAAACGGCCTTTACGCGGGCAAACAGCTTCTCGTTCAGGGAGATATCATTGCCATACTCGGTCAGCAGAGGAGAAGTTTCACGAACTACTTTCTGTAATTCAGGCGAAGTTTCGGCACTGTTCAGGTGAAACAGAACGGGGGTGACCCGACTGAGTTGCTGGCCCGCATTTTCCAGAGCCACAATCGTATTCTGGAAGGTGGGTTTGGAGGCGTTGTGAACAATAATATCGATTTCTTTCCGACCCTGAGCCATCCCTTCTTTCAGGGCGGGGAGGAAGTGTTCTACTTTGATTTTATCGTAGGGAGGTGTTTCAAAAGGCGTATTAAATGCCTGTAACAGAGGGTTCTCTTCCATAGGTACGGATTTAACAATAACATTCGGACCCTGAGCCTGCACGAGCAGGGGTCCAGCCGTTAGTGTTAACATTAGCGGCAACTGTTTAAGTTTCATAGTTTAGTTGATAGCTCAGTAAAACAACCAACGAAATTGCTAAGGAAAGCGGTATTTCCCAAACCATTTATGGAAAACAAAAGGCAGAGGTAACGTTCATTTGATGAGAAACAAGGCCTATACGTTATACCCATTTGCTGAAAATTGGCTCCTTTAACCGGACTGGATTGTAATGGAACCCACTACTTTTGTGCGAGTGAATAACCTATCCTGTATCCCTTGATGTCTGACGTAATAGCTCCCCGAAAACCCTGGCTGGCTGTGTTGGCTTCCTTGGATTCGTCCTTTAATCAGGCTGCTCAGGTTGTACCCAAAGGTGCTATTTTTCTGGTATCCGATGATCGTACGGTTTACATGGATAGTCGGATGACTGGGCCTTTTTCTGACACTTACGTAAAAGGAAAAGCCCTGTATATTTTGATAAGCGAACGTCCCCGGATGATGGGACTTCCGTTATAAATACGCACCAATTAATTATCATTTTATAAAACACTTGTATGAGTTTAGGACTTTGGTTTCTCCGCGTCAGTGAGCATCGATTGAGGCAGTATCAGATTAATGAAAAATTGGGCGAAGAAAACTTGCTGAAAAGTGATCTGGATGAGCCTAACGAACACTTGCCCGAAGAATCCCGAACGGATGTTGATAAGGCTTGGGAAGGGATTATTTATCTATTGACGGGTAAACCCTTAAGCGAAGCATTCTCGAACCCGCTAACCGTTCATATCTGTGGGAAACATAGCCTGGATGTCCCTTTAGAGTATGCCATGGTTTCACCCCGATTTTTAACCGCGGCGGATGTAAAGGAATCACTGGGAATTCTAAACCTGCTGACGGATGATGTCTTAAGAAGTCGTTTCAATGCGGAAGAAATGAATGCCTTAGATATTTATCCGGGCTATTGGGAAGAAATTGAAGCCGACTATGTATTGAATGCTTTTCAACATTTAAAAGAATTTTACGCGAAAGCTGCCGAGCAAAACCAGGCCGTTATTATGTATTTGTCTTAACAAAAAAAGGTACGGATAAGCATCCGTACCTTTTTACTTTCTTGACGTAAAACTTAAAAACCAAGTCCTAACGCAAAGCCGCTTACGCTGCGGTTAAAGGGAATCGCTGGCGTTAGCTGACCCGAAGTCAGGTTTACCTTATACAGAGACGTGCTGCCACCGGAACGAAGCAGAGCCCAGGCATTGCCCGTGGTACCGCCAATGTCGAAACCGTTGGCACCCGTTGCGTCTACGCCCGTGGCCCCTACGGCTACTTGCGTACCATCGTTCGGGGGTACCTGCCGGGTGAGTTGATCGGTATTGGTATCAATGTTGAAAAGCGTCGTAGCCGTGGTACCGGCGTAGTTGTTGGTATACGCCGAAGCGGTCACCGTAGGTGTACCGGGGTTGAGTTTTCCATCAACGGTAGCGACCAGATCTGCTGGATTTACCCGCAGGTTCTGACCCGTATTGCTGATGATGCGGATGCGATCTGCTACCGGATTAAAATCAAAGCCGAAATCCGTACCCTCTAGCTTCACACTTAGCTCACCCGTACCGGCCGCTAATGCAGCGGCTCCCGATGAAGTGTTGAGAATATAAACCCGACTGGTACTACCAAGGGCGTATAACTGACCCGTAGCCGGACGGAAGTCAATGCCCAGAATTTTCTCGCCGGGCTGAATATTCGTGATCGGTTTGGCCACTACGGAGGAGGCATCCATCGGGTTGAAAATCAGTAATTCATTACTTGCAGCATCTACTGCGTACGCTACCGCCTGTGGAGGAAGGGCAATACCTAGTAATTCCTGGCTCAGGTCGCCCAGTTTTTTCAGGCTGCCATTTCCTACGTCCACCTGCGTAATTTCCCATTTGCCTTCCACTTTCACGGAAGCCAGCGTAAAGGAATTATCCGGAGCGATGTCAAAGCCACCCACGGCTTCTACGTCCAGTCCCAGGGGACCTACCGGAACGAGCGTCCCATTGTTGGGCGGATCTTGTTTATATAACTGATTGGTAGCGGGATCAATATCGTACAGAACCGTACTCGTGGCTCCTGATTTGCTATTGGTATAGGCGGCCGCCGTAATGGTCGCTCCGCTAATGCCGTTAATCACTCCGTCTACTGCTGCGGTAGCTCCCGTCTCGGGATGCAGTCGCAGGTTTTGACCTTTGTTCGTAACCAGACGAATGCGATCGACGGTAGGGTTAAAGTCAAAGGCTACTTCGGTACCATCGAGGGCGGGCGAAAAAGGCTGAGAACCTACCTGTGTAGCGGTACCGGCGGCAGCTCCTTCCGTCAGGTTGATGGTATAGAGCTTGCTGGCGTCGGTCACCGCGTACAATTGACCCGTGGCCGGACGAAAATCGATGGCTAATACTCGTTCATTTTGCGGAACGCCGATCCTCAGGGTTCGCGTAGGAGCGTTGGGCGACTGAACGTTGAGTTCCAGCAACTGATTGCCGGCAGTAAGACCAAAAAACTTCTGATTAGGCAGTGGGTCTGGTGGAGTGCGGTGATCTGTACAGGATTGCAGGGCGACGAGGGAAGCCAGAGTAAGGATGGCTCCGACCTTGCGGATGCCTTTGTACGCATGTACCATGTTTAGCAGGAAGTTTGAAAGCGTTAGCGATAGAGGAATGGCGGTGTGGGTTCAGGGCACTAACATTTGTTAAACTATCGCTAACCTAACTACATAATTTTAATATGGTTTTAACATAGTTTTAATTTTTGTATAATCAAAGCGTATTATAAAGGTTGAATTATTTAATAAATGACTGAATATCAGATGCTTGTATTAAGTTAATAAAAATTGATTTTTGTCAATTTTTATTTTGAAAGTCAGAGGTTGAATTTGCTGATTACCGATAGAAAAGGGATGATTCCTAGCTACGGTTAGTTAGTTTGAAGCTGGAAGAAACAGTATCTTTGTTTAAAAAGGATATGAGTCAGGACGTCATTATTCATAAGAAGAAGCCTATTTTCCCAATTAGTGCGGAACTGCATAAATACCTGCATGTCTATCAGCGGGAGGTCCGGCTTCCCATTGGCTATAACGACCTGATGAATTTTCGGGAAACGATTCCAGTGATTGATAAACACGGAAAAGATACCCTCTGGGAATCTCCTGTCTATCCGCCCTACGACATCGACCGGATTCACAATGGCCTGAAGAAAATGTACGCCATGCTGAATACTTCGGGAAATATTCATATCGTCGAGCATAAATACATTGACCGGATTGACTACTGTACCTTTGGAAACACGCATCCCTTCCGGATTCGAATTGTGAATCGCTTAAACGACGTATACGATTACTTCTACGTCAAAAAGGCCGACGCTTCCCGGATCTATGGGCTGGAACTGGAACACACGCTTTCGCCTAACCACGTCAATTACCTTGTCGATCATACGACCCTGGTTGAAGAACACATTGCGGGCATTCCGGGTGACATTTTTCACCACAAATACATGCAGAATACCGAATACAATCGGATCCGGATTGCCAAAGAGTTTGTGAAGTTTAACGAACGTTGCCTGATCATGTTACTGGGCGACATGCGTTCGTACAATTTCGTCTGGCAGATTACACCTGATTTTGATGACTTTCAGTTTCGGATTCGCTGTATTGATTTCGATCAGCAATTTTATGAAGGGAATCGCCGGGTATACATGCCCCAGTTTTTCAAGGAAAACCTGCCGTACGTGAAACTGGCGATGGAGCACCTGACGGATAAGACCGTCTGGCAGTACCAACAGGAGGAACGGTCCATGCTCGTACACCGCATTCGCAGCGAAAGGCACCGACTGGCTCATTTACGGGACGTAGCAAACCGAAATCCGCTGTCTACGCCCGAAAATATTGTAGCGTTGAAAAAAGGACTGGCGGATTACTACCAAAACAAACTGTATCTGAAGTGTAACAGCATGGTTGATATTGTGGAGTTGAATATCAAGAATGTAATCCGCCAGATTATTTAAGAAATTCGCCTATAAAAATTCCTCTAAATACCCAGCCATTTCCTGTTGTACCTTACGAGCTTCATCCGCGGCCCGTTCGGCAAAATCAGCACCCGAAGAGGCGTAAATGATGGCTCGGGAAGAATTGACCAGCAGGCCGCACTGGCGATTCATGCCATAGCGTGACACGTCCTCCAGACTGCCGCCCTGGGCTCCTACACCGGGAACGAGCAGAAAATGCTCGGGAACCAGCTCGCGAATCCGCTGGAGTTGGTCGGCACGGGTAGCTCCGACTACGTACATGAGCTGATCATGGCTGCCCCAGTTTTGGGAGGTCATCAAGACCTGCTCAAATAAAGCTCGGGCATGCGGGGCTTCCATATTTTTAACGACTTCGAGGCGTTGGAAATCAGCACTTCCGGCGTTGGAAGTCAGGGCAAGTAGAATCACCCATTTGCCCGGAAAGTCCAGAAAAGGTTTCACGGAATCTTCGCCCATGTACGGAGCAACGGTTACCGAATCAAAATCCAGTCCGGAAGCCGATTTGTCAAAAAAAGCCCGGGCGTACAGCCCGGACGTATTCCCAATATCGCCCCGCTTGGCATCCGCAATGGTGAAGCATTCCTTCGGGATAATTTCCAACGTTTTTTGCAGACTTTCCCAGCCTTTCGGACCCAGAGCTTCGTAAAAAGCCAGATTGGGCTTGTAAGCGACGGCGTACGCCTGCGTAGCTTCGATGATAGCCCGGTTAAAAGCAAAAATCGGATCGGGTTCCGCACGAAGGTGAGCGGGTATTTTCTGGATGTCCGTATCCAGACCCACGCAGAGGTAGGAGGACTTGGCTTTGATTTGAGCGAAAAGTTCAGAACGAGTCACGGGAAAATGAAAAAGGGTGATATGGCGATCCTTGCTGAGCATCAGGAATCCGACAATACATTCAGCAAACCGCTGCGTAAACTTTCGTTAAGAAAAACACAGCTGGGTTAAGGATTTTTCTATTTTTGTCTGGCAAAATTGTCTTGCTATTTTCAAACTCGCAACCCTTTCGCTCATTGCATGGAATTTCGTCCTGGTCACCTAACCGGATTAGTTGAACTTTTCCCCCGGATTTTTGAAGATGAACGCGGCTTTTTTTGGGAGTCGTATAATGAGCCTGTTTTCACGCAGGCGGGCCTGCCAACAGCTAGCCAGTTTGTTCAGGATAACCACTCCTGGTCTAAAAAAGGCGTGTTACGTGGTTTGCACTGTCAGCACGCACCCCATGCTCAAGGGAAACTGGTGCGATGTACACAGGGAAAAGTCCTCGATGTGGTGGTGGATATCCGCCCCGATTCTTCGACGTTTGGCCAGCACGAAAAATTTCTGCTGACGGCAGAACGTGGGAACATGCTGTGGGTACCACCAGGGTTTGCTCACGGATTCATTGCCCTTGAAGAAGCGACGTTTATGTACAAATGTACTCATCTTTATAATAAACCCGCCGAGTCAGGTCTGTTATGGAATGACCCGGAGTTGGGTATCGACTGGGAATTTGAAAAGTACGGGATCGAAGCTCCCATCGTATCCGAAAAAGATCAGATTCTGCCTGCCTGGAAAGACTTTCAGTCTCAGCTGGCCGTTAACTAATACGTTTGATTGACAGAAAAGCCCGGTATACGCCGGGCTTTTTCGTTAGGTTATGAATAAATCTTCTACGCGGGCACTGGCCATTGCAGACGTGCTGAAATCATTTCGGTCGCCCGACTTATGGGGGTACGTAATCGCTCGGCTGGAGGTAACCGCTTCTTCGCAAACGGAACAGGGCCTACACTGGCGAAATGCCCGAATGGTGGTACTACGCCACCCACTGGGAGCGGATCAATTGACTGTGCTCCTGGTAAAACCACCCACTGAACCAATTTCCGTTTCGGTACTACAGGAGGCAGGAGATAACTTTTGTACCAAAGCTCAAATCGATGCCTACCTGCAACATACGGGAGACGACAACCCGATTCATCGCGGTCCGGCGGCTTTAGTCCCCGGCTTGCTGGTACTGTCGGAGCTGGAAAAACAGTCTCTCCACGAGCCCTTACGACTTTTTTCCGTACAGTTTAAATCGGCTTTACGGGTGAATGAGCCGTTTGTGGTGGATAGGCAGGAACTCGGGCCTATACAGGTAAAAAAAACCGACGGCACGCTGATTTTACGCCTACAACTATGAAATCATTTCTATTGGTGGGTATCACTGAAGATACACCTCTGCCGTCTTCACTCGTCGAAACATTGCTCGAAACGGGTCTGGATTACCTGTACTGGCGAAAAACCAACCTCATGGCGGACCCGCCACCGCATTCATCCGCTGAACGCATTTTAGTGGCTTCGGCTACCCCGATTCCGGGAGCCCATCGCTGGCACGTGAAAGAACGGGAACAGGCGGCGTTGAAGTCGTGTGCCCCTTTTTCGACCAGTATTCACGATCTAGCCCAGTGGCCGAAGTGGGCGGGACGGGCAACGCTGGTGTTTTTTAGTCCCGTGTTTCCCAGCATCAGTAAGCCCGGTTACGGTCCTTCACTGCCGTTGGAGCAGCTGCAACAGCAAATCGCGGCGATTCGCTCGGCAGCTACGGAACCGCTGCCCCAACTGATCGCTTTGGGAGGCGTACACGCCGGAACCATCGCACGACTACAGCAGGCCGGTTTCGACGGGGCTGCGGTCATGGGAGCACTTTGGAAAACCCGGATCCGGTAGCCGCTTTACGGGAATTGAAAAGTCAGGTTCGCTGAGTCCCGAACGGCCTGAACACCACCGCGTAAGGAGTATACCCGCGTAAATCCTTTCTCCTGCAAAAACTGAACCGCTTTTCTGCTGCGAACGCCCGACTGACAGTGAACGATGATGGTACGATCCTGAGGTAGACTTTCGTAGCTGTCAGACAATTCCGAAAGCGGAATAAGATGACCACCGAGGTGATCCAGTTCATACTCCTGAGGCTCCCGAACGTCGAGCAGAAGCAACGATTCATCCGCGTTCATTCGTACCAGCCATTCCTCAACGGAAAGCTCCGGTATGATTTCCACGGGGGCCGCCAAAGAAGTGATCTGCCGGTTTTCCGGATTCAACGCAAAGGAAAAACTGGAAAATGAAAAGTTCAGGACGTTGAAGGTCAGGAGTGTTCCGCTTAAAGGCTCACCAATCTGCGTAATCAGTTTGATCACTTCCGTCGCCATCAGGCAACCCGTCAAGCCCGGTAAAACGCCCAGGACGCCTACGATGCTACAGGCTTCCAGTTCACTAGGCTCTGGGTACAGGCAGCGGTAGGTGGGACCACCCCGGTAATTGAAGACGCTGACCTGCCCCTCAAATTTGTAAATCGAGCCAAAAATCAGCGGTTTGTCCAGTAATACGCAGGCATCATTGACCAGATACCGCGTAGCGAAATTATCGGAACCATCCACGACGAAATCATAAGAGGCCAGAATTGTTTCGGCGTTTTCAGGCGTCAGGAAACAGGCATGAACGGCGTATTCGAGATGTGGATTTTGCTGATACAAAACTTCCGCCGCCACTTCGGCCTTATTACGACCCATGTGAGCGGTTGAGAACAGAATCTGTCGCTGAAGATTACTCAGTTCGACCGTATCCCCGTCGATGATGCCCAGCGTCCCTACGCCCGCTGCCGTAAGGTATTGCAGTACCGGGCAACCCAGTCCACCCGCCCCGACGACGGCCACACGGGCATTTTTCAGGCGTTCCTGTCCGGCCAGACCCACCTCCGGGAGGCGAATGTGGCGGCTGTATCGTTTGAGTTCGTCTTCGTTCATACAAAAGAAGGGTCCCAGTCTTTCCAGACCGGTACGTACCCCTGATTACGGATTACCGATGAAATTTGAGCGGGCGTACGTTCGTCCGAAATCTCGAACTGCTCCAGCGATTCCGGCTCGACGGCGTAGCCACCCGGATTGGTTTTTGATCCGGCACTCATACTCGTAATGCCGAGTTGAATGAGGTGATCGCGAAAGCGGGGCGTTTCCCGCGTAGAAAGCGAAAGCTCCACATCTTCATTGAACAGCCGATATGCACAGATCAGCTGTACCAGCTCACGGTCGCTCATGCACGACTTGAAGCGGTGTACCTCATCCGTAAGCTGAATGGGGCGTAGACGGGGAAACGAAATGCTGTATTTGCTTTGCCAGTAGGTTTTCTGGAGATACTGCAGGTGCAGAGCCGTGAAAAAGCTATCCGCCCGCCAGTCTTCGAGGCCCAGCAAGGCTCCTAATCCCATTTTATGTATACCGGCTTTGCCCAGTCGGTCGGGCGTATCGAGTCGGTAGCGGAAGTTTGATTTCTTACCCTTGGGATGGTGCGTTTTGTACGTTTCCTCGTGGTACGTTTCCTGATAAACCAGTACGGTATGCAGACCTTCGGCAATCAGTGTTTTGTACTCCGGAAGATCCAAAGGCTGCACTTCCATCGAAATATGAGCGAACAAGGGACGAATCAGCCGAATGGCGTGCTGGATATACGCAACGCCCACGGTCTGATTGGCTTCGCCCGTGACCAGCAACACGTGGTCGTACCCGAGCTGTTTAATGGCCTGAGCTTCGATCAATATTTCCTCATCCGTCAGTGTTTTGCGGCGGATTTTATTATCCAGACTAAAGGCACAATACGTGCAGATGTTCTGGCATTCGTTGGACAAATACAGCGGGGCGTACATCTGGATCGTCTTGCCAAAACGCCGCTGCGTGAGCTGGCGGCTTTGCTGGGCCATCGGTTCCAGATACGGTAGAGCCGCGGGAGAAATCAACGCCTTGAAATCATCCAGACTGCGTTTGGACGTTGCCAGAGCCTGTTCTACTCGCTGAGGCGTGGTTTCCTGAATGTCACGAACGACCGTATCCCACGCATAGCGTTCAAACCAATCTTTAAACATACCAGAATCTGATTTACGGTCGGACCTACAACAGGGCAACAACCGTAGTGAATGCTACGAATGAGAATTCTTACGAAAGCTCGTCCAGAAAAGCCGTCAGCGGACTGCTGGCCTGAGCCCACGTAACCGGCTGGGCCAGTCGGGCTTCGTAGGCCATGCGTCCGGCTTCGACGGCTAGTTTGAACGCCTGAGCCATACGTACCGGGTCGGATGAGACGGCAATGGCGGTGTTCACCAGTACGGCGTCAGCCCCGAGTTCCATCGCAGCAGCGGCGTGGGAGGGTGCCCCCAAACCGGCGTCCACGACTACGGGAACGGTACTTTGTTCGATGATGATTTCCAGGAAATCCAGCGTTCGCAGGCCTTTGTTCGTTCCAATGGGAGCCCCCAAAGGCATAACGGCGGCTACGCCTACTTCTTCCAGACGCTTACACAAAACGGGATCGGCGTGGATATAAGGCAGGACGACAAAGCCCAGTTTTACGAGTTCTTCCGCCGCCTTGAGTGTTTCAATGGGGTCGGGGAGCAGGTATCGCGGATCGGGGTGAATTTCAAGTTTCAGCCAGTGCGTTTCGAGAGCTTCGCGGGCCATCTGGGCGGCAAAGACGGCTTCGCGGGCCGCTCGAACCCCTGAGGTATTCGGTAACAGATGGGCCGTCGGCAGGTGGGAAAGCAAATCATCCCCCTGCGTATGGGCAGCGTCCACTCGCTTGAGAGCTACCGTAATCAGCTCCGTACCCGAAGCGTGCAGGGCTTCCCGCATGAGGGAAGAAGACCCAAATTTGCCCGTACCCGTGAAGAGGCGGGACGTGAAGGTTTTATCGGCGATGGTCAGTGACGGATTCATGCAAAAGAGTTAAAAACAAACGGGTTTGTTCGGCGGGATCAGCCGCGGCAGAAACGGCTGAGGAAACGGCAATGCCGTGAACCCCCACCTGCCGCAGAAGTGGGACATCGGGCTGCGTAATTCCCCCAATGGCAATAATCGGAATGGAAATTCCTTGCTGTTGCAAAGCTTCCATGATGCCTTTGTAACCAGCGAGTCCCAGGATAGGGCTGAGTTTTTCCTTCGTGGTGGTAAAGCGATAGGGGCCCAGACCGATGTAATCCGCTCCACTTTGGGAGTGCCGAACAATATCCTCGAGCGTATTGGCCGTTCCGCCGATAATCACCTCCGAACCTACTAACTTACGAGCCTCAGCAAGGGGCATATCCTCTTTGCCCAGGTGTACGCCGTCAGCCCCGATTTCTCCGGCCAGATGTGGATTGTCATTGATGATTAGTCGGGCTCCGGAAGCCCGGCAAACGGCCTGCGTTTCCTGAGCAATGGCTTTCCAGTCTTCGTACGGTTTGTTTTTCAGGCGAAGCTGAATCCAGTCGGCCCCCGCCGAGCAGGCCACTGCGGCCTGCTCGGGTTGGGTAACGATGTAGTGAAACGAACTAATGGTCATAGCGTATGAAAACCCAGCAGATACGGCGTGCTGGCCAGATAGCGGTTCATGTACTGACGGGTGGATCTACCCGTTTCTGAAATCGATTGCCCTTTGGCCAGTCCGGCGGCCAGAGCCGAAGACAGTACGCAGCCGCTGCCGTGTTTCTCACCCTGCGGAAGATGAGGAGCCGGATACGCGGCCAGTACTTCCCCTTCGCGAAGGAAATAATCCGTAACGGTTTCTTCCACGGGTTCAACGTGTCCTCCTTTCAGGTAAACCAAGCAGTACTGACTAAGCACTTTCGCCGCCTCCAGAGGCGAATCGATGCCGGTTAGTTGCTGAGCTTCCCAGGCGTTGGGCGTCAGGATTCGCAGGCGTCGTAGTACCGATTCAAAGGCTACGTACGGGCTTTCTGCGTGAAACGTGAATCCGGCCGAGGCTTTCAAAATAGGGTCCCAAATGATTTGTATACCCGGATTTTGCTGCAGGAGCCAGCCCGTCAGTTGATCCAGTACGGCAAACGATTCGATCAAACCAATCTTCACGATTTCAATGGGATACCGTTCGAATAACGGCTGACACTGGTCCAGAATCGTCGGCAACGGTATCCATTCCAGAGCCCGGAAATCCGCGTCGTGCTGCATGGTCAGGGCGGTACAGACGGACAGTCCGTACACCTGATTCAACTCAAAAACCTTTACATCAGCGAGGATTCCGGCTCCGGCACTGGGATCGAGTCCGGCAATGCTGAGGACGTACGGACGTTCAGTCTGAATCATAAATAGATTTCTCCGCCCTGTTCGACAAATTCTTTCGCTTTGTGCTTCATTGCTTCGTCGAAGACTTCCTCGTGCTGCAACTGATTCTCTTCGGCGTACGCCCGTACTTCCTGCGTAATCTTCATCGAGCAGAAGTGAGGGCCGCACATGGAGCAGAAGTGAGCGAGTTTGGCACCTTCGGCGGGTAACGTTTCGTCGTGGAATTCACGGGCCGTATCCGGGTCGAGCGAGAGATTAAACTGATCAGCCCAGCGGAACTCAAAACGAGCTTTACTCAGGGCGTTATCGCGATACTGAGCCCCCGGATGGCCTTTCGCCAGGTCGGCGGCGTGAGCGGCGATCTTGTAGGTAATTACCCCGTCTTTTACGTCTTTTTTGTTGGGTAAGCCCAGGTGTTCCTTCGGTGTTACGTAACACAGCATGGCCGTACCAAACCAGCCAATCATAGCGGCTCCGATACCGGACGTAATGTGGTCATAGCCCGGAGCAATGTCCGTCGTGAGCGGTCCCAACGTGTAAAAAGGAGCTTCCTGGCAGTGTTCCAGCTGTTTATCCATGTTCTCTTTGATGAGGTGCATGGGCACGTGGCCGGGACCTTCGATCATGACCTGTACGTCGTGTTTCCAGGCAATTTTCGTGAGTTCACCCAGGGTTTCGAGTTCGGCAAACTGGGCGGCATCGTTGGCATCGGCAATGGAGCCGGGACGCAGGCCATCGCCGAGGGAGAAGCACACGTCGTACGCCTTCATGATTTCGCAAATTTCCTCAAAATGCGTATACAGGAAGTTTTCTTTGTGATGAGCCAGACACCATTTGGCCAGGATACTACCCCCCCGGGAGACGATACCCGTGACACGCCGGGCGGTCAGCGGAATGTACCGTAACAACACGCCAGCGTGGATGGTAAAATAATCCACCCCTTGTTCGGCCTGTTCGATGAGCGTATCCCGGAAAATCTCCCAGGTCAGGTCTTCCGCCTTGCCGTTTACCTTTTCCAGAGCCTGATAAATGGGTACAGTTCCCACGGGTACAGGACAGTTGCGAATGATCCACTCGCGGGTTTCGTGAATGTTCTTGCCCGTTGATAAATCCATCAGCGTATCGCCGCCCCAACGGCAGCTCCATACGGCTTTCTCGACTTCTTCTTCGATACTGGAAGTCACTACCGAGTTACCGATGTTGGTATTGATTTTCACCAGAAAATTGCGACCAATAATCATGGGTTCGCTTTCCGGGTGGTTGATATTGGAAGGAATGACGGCCCGTCCGGCGGCTACTTCCTGACGAACGAACTCCGGTGTAATGAGCTTTTTAGGCGTATTGGCCCCAAAACTCTGACCCGGATGCTGGTGACTCAGCGATGCAGACTGTTCCTCAATTCGCTGATTTTCCCGAATGGCAATGTATTCCATTTCGGGGGTGATGATGCCCTGGCGGGCGTAATGGAGCTGGCTAACGTTTTGGCCTGCTCTAGCCCGTAACGGCAGGCGAATGTGGTCAAACCGGAGTGAATCCAGACTACGGTTGGCCATGCGTTCCCGGCAGTATTCGGAAGAGAAACCAGACAGTTGTTCAACATCGCCGCGTTCCTGAATCCAGTTTTCGCGTAAGCGGGGCAATCCTTTTTTCAGGTCAATCGACACCTCAGGGTCGGTGTACGGGCCGCTGGTATCGTAGACGGTGACGGGAGCATTGGGTTGACGTACTTCCTTGTCTCCAATATAGCTGATGGTATCCGAAAGGGTAATTTCCCGCATGGCGACGCGAATGTCGTGCAGGGTTCCGGGAACGTAAATCTTCCGGGAGCCGGTAAGGGGTTCCCGCGTGATGGTCTGAGGCGTTGGCAGTTTTTCGTTTTTCATGTTAACCTCCCTGAGTGGCTTGGAGAATGGTGATTTTCTCGTTTTCGGATACGATGAATTGGTCCCAGGTAAGACGGGGAACAATGGCGTTGTTGACGGCAACGGCGATGCCTTTTTTCTCGGCAAGCTCCAGTTGCGTCAGCAGCGAACGTAAAGACACGGCGTCTTTCGTCTGAACGGCTTGGTTGTTGACAAATACGGTCATGGGACGTTTCATGTCGCATGAAAGCACAAGCCAGTAGGGGAGAGACGAAACGAGTGGAGAAGTACGAAAACAGCCGTGCGTACGGATGCTTTCCCGGAAAGAAATAGATTCCTCACTTTTCCCTACGCAGGTCCTAACCTGGTCAGGTTCAAAGGGTATGTCTCAGCCCGAAACAACGGGCACCCCTAAAGTTTGGCTTTTCAGCAAGGCAAAGGTAAAAAGACTTGGGCGTTTACCTAGGAAAATCAGTTTTAAGTTTTCGGTTTGCCGTTTTCAGCGGCCGCCGCTGCGGTTTCCGGTGAAGTAAATCCGATAAAGTTATCGGGACGCGTTGTCCGTAGCATTTGCTACGGACGC